>NZ_CP120151.1:0-3627 GCF_034042775.1 Staphylococcus pseudintermedius
TTTTTGAAAAAGTATGTATAATGCTGTTAACCATGAGCTTTTAAGTGAATGCGTATGAGATGCAAAAGTGTAAAAACGTTCTATTCAAAGTCTATTCAAATGAGTAACTATTACACGATTTTTGATATCATCTTTCTAATGGATTTGGCACTGCCAAATTAAGCACTTTGTTCAAATTTTTGAACAAAAGTGATATCACATTCCCTTATGCTCATGTAATAAAAAAAGGTGCTAAAAAGTGATTTTAAAAAAAGTAGGGGTGTTTGAAATGACAACGAAGAATAAGCAGAAGCAAATCACAATTAGATTTTCTGAAGATGATTATTTTAAGTTACAAGTTTTAGCAAATAAGGAGAATTTAACAGTTACGCAATATATACGAATGCGTTCTTTAAAACGATACAAAAACATTGTAATCGCAAATGAAGCGTTAATAAAAAAGTTGCAGAAACAGAATGATTTGCAAGAAGTAGAACTTCAAACCATTAAATTTGAGTTGATAGAAAGATTAGCAACTATATTGCGTCGTAAAACGTCATAGAAGCCGTATAACGCATTTTTAGATAATATCAGGTATAAAACCATTGAAAGAGCTTACAAGCGCTTAAAACGCATTTAAACGCAAAATAAGGGTATTTATCGTTTTGAGGTTGAGAAGAAATTGTAAATTATCATGTCAGCACCCAATTGTGACCGAAAAACCCAGAGTTACAAGGCGTCAGCCGTCTTTAGACTAACTCGGTTTTTTGGTGTGACAAGCGATAGCGCGTTCAGAAAAAGACACGTGTAATTTTTATTTTTATATTTATGTTGGAGCGCTTTTAAATTAGAGGGTATAAAAAGACTTGAATATTTGTAGATATATACGATATTTTAGAATAAGAAATATATATAATTATATTTTAAAATTTAAAAAGGGGGATTTTGTTTTGAGAACGTATAAATTTTTTGCTGTTTTGATGTCATTAGTTTTATTGATAAGTTTTTTGAGTGAAGGGGTTCTTTATGCTAAAACTTTTAGAAGTAATGTTTCTAATGAAAGTGAAGTTGAAAAAAATGAAAGGATTTTAAGAGTTGCCTTTGAGGAGGCTGCTGTTTATAATCCTCAAAAAGAAGAACTTGAGTTTGATGAATATGCATTAAAAGAGGGGTTAACTCCTGAAGAATATAATGACTTGGCTCCGAAGTTAAAAAGAAAAGGGGTTTTACTTTCTGATTCTAATTCTAATATTATTAATTATGATGTTAGACCAGATTGGGATAAAGTCTTTGGAAAGGAGAAAAGAACAGAATTTATAAATAAGTGTACAGCTGATGAGTTAAGTGCAACTTATGGAGAAAAAGCTGCTAAAGCTATTGCTAAGTTGATTGTAGCTAAAAATTATAAAAAAGCTGCTAAAGAGCTTGTAAAAAGAGGGTTGAAAGCTTCTAATCTTGTTTATAATGGAGGCAGGATTGTAGGAGTATGTATTTATAGAGCTAATAAAAAAGGTTTGTAAAAAAAGCGCATTTGCGCTTTTTTTACGATTTTTTATTGAGATCTAAAGCCCAAATAAAGAAAAGAGCGATAAAAAAACCAAAGATTGTAGTTATGAATACATCGCCGGCTACGAAATAATTGTTTAGGCTATTTTTGTATATGAATGGATATAAGGTTATTCTTTTTAATGATTCAGTGGCAAAAATTATAATTGATATTATTAGTGCATACATTATTTTTTTCTTCAAAATAACACCTCTTTTTGTATTTTGTGTATATCATTAGATAATATTAGTACAGAGGTTATAGATTGTAAATTGGTATTTTATCTTTTAATAATAGAATTGTTTTTATATAATTAAAAGGCACTTCCGTGCAAGAAGGAGGTGCTTGTGATGATTGAAGCAGTAATATCATTTGTTGCTACATTCGGTTTGTCTGTACTTGCTGGCGTAATTGCTAATCAAATTAGTAAACAGTTAGATAAGACAGATGATTCGGATGAGTAAGCAAATCCCCCACGTAGCTTGGCGGCTGTGGGGGATTCTTTTTGTGATGATTCACAGTAATTCATTTGTTACTTAAAGTATAAGTGTTTTTTTACAATTTGTAAAATTCTTGGTTAGTGTAGAGTAGTTAAAAAGAACAGCTAAAGTAGTATGATATTCTACTTTAGCTGTTCTTTTTAAGTTATTCGGCAGTGCAAGTATACCCGTCATTATTATGAGGACAACTACCTAAAAATTGGGTTTTGTGTAATTTCATCAAGAAATATTTCTTTAAATTGGTATTTTTTGAAACGAGTGGAACGAGTTTCTTCTTGTCTTGATAATAAGGGTAACTATTACAATGCTATTTATAGACAAATATAAGTCTATAAACGCACGTGTAGCAAGCGTTTGAGCACAAAAAAAGTTGCTTTTTCCAGCATACTATTGTAAAGTTTTAGGTGTCCAATCAAAAACTTTAAGTAGGAAGGAGAAAAAGCAACTTTTATTTAGACAGTTTTGTACTAAAACTGAGTTGTTTTTGTATATTAACATGGATAAGTATACTAACAAGAAACTTAGAAATCAAGTGTTTCAGAAATTTATTGAAAGACATGTAAAAAAGGAGCAGTTTTATTTGATTGAGGACTGTAATACGTTTTTAAGCTTTGTTGCTGATAAAACTTTAGAAAAGCAGAAATTATATAAAGCGAATTCTTGTAGAAATCGTTTTTGTCCTGTTTG
Source organism: Staphylococcus pseudintermedius (assembly GCF_034042775.1). NCBI lineage: Bacteria > Bacillati > Bacillota > Bacilli > Caryophanales > Staphylococcaceae > Staphylococcus > Staphylococcus pseudintermedius. The sequence continues at coordinate 2,713 of NZ_CP120151.1, forward strand.
TGCGTGGCGTAAAGCACGTAAAGACGCATTAGGTTTATCGTTGATGATGCAATATATTAAGCAAGAAGAAAGTAAAGAGTTTATTTTTCTGACATTAACGACGCCTAACGTCAAAGCTGAAGCGCTTGAAGATGAAATCAAGCATTATAATGCATCTTTTAGACGAATGAGTAATCGTAAAATTTTTAAAGATGTTGTGAAAGGTTATGTTAGAAAATTAGAGATTACGTATAATGCTAAACGTGATGATTATAATCCTCATTTTCACGTGTTAATTGCGGTTAATAAGTCATATTTCAAAGATACAAAAGCATATATTAGTCAGAAAAAATGGCTTGAGTTATGGCGTTCAGCAACAAAAGATGAATCAATAACACAGGTACATGTACAAAAAATTAAGCAGAACAATAATAAAGAGTTGTACGAGCTGGCGAAGTATTCGAGTAAAGATAGTGATTATCTTGCGAGTCAAAAAGTGTTTGATGCTTTTTATAAATCTTTGAAAGGCAAGCAAATATTAGTTTTTTCAGGATTATTCAAAGAAGCTCGAAAACTGTTAAAAAATGGGGATTTGGATTATTTAACAGACGTCGATCTGACTCAATATATTTATCAAATTTTTTATCGTTGGAATCAAAAAGAGTATTTAGCAAGTGAAATTTTTGAGTTGAGCGAAGAAGAAAAGAAAGTGATTAATAATCAAATGATTAATGAGTTAAAAGAAGATGAATAAATACATAAATATAAAAATATAAAAAGAGTATTTTTTGGAGGTGTTAGCTGTTTAGCTAGCACCTTTTTATTTTTGAAAAAGTATGTATAATGCTGTTAACCATGAGCTTTTAAGTGAATGCGTATGAGATGCAAAAGTGTAAAAACGTTCTATTCAAAGTCTATTCAAATGAGTAACTATTA